>NZ_CP165629.1 GCF_041200025.1 Rouxiella sp. WC2420
TTACGACCCTAAAACAAACTATTTTAACACTGAAAGTGTAGAATTGGTGATTAATGATGCTATTAATATAAACCCCAGAGCAACTATAATTATAAAATCAACAGTCCCTGTAGGTTTTACTAGAAAAATAAAAGAAAAACTTTCTATTGAAAATATAATATTTTCCCCTGAGTTTTTACGTGAAGGGAGGGCGCTTTATGATAACTTATACCCTTCAAGAATTGTTATAGGGGATAAAGGTGATAAAGCTAAAATATTTTCCGAGCTATTGATAGAAGGGGCGATCAAGAAAAACATTCCTACTATTTTTACAAATGATACAGAAGCTGAAGCTATCAAACTTTTTTCTAATACATATCTTGCTTTACGGATTGGGTATTTTAATGAATTAGATAGCTATGCTGAACATAATAATTTAGAGGCACGAGATATCATTGAGGGAGTTTGTCTAGATCCCAGAATAGGAGACTACTATAATAACCCATCATTTGGTTATGGCGGGTATTGCTTGCCAAAAGATACAAAGCAATTACGAGCAAACTATGATCAGGTTCCTAACAATATTATTAAAGCTATAGTAGATGCAAATAGAACACGCAAGGATTTTATAGCTGACAGGATATTAAGGCTAAAACCAAATGTTGTCGGAATTTATCGTTTGGCAATGAAATCCGGGTCTGATAATTACAGAGCATCTGCAATGCTAGGCATAATGAAACGACTCAAGGCTAAGGGTGTCGAAATCATAGTATATGAACCTGCTATGAAGGATAAGTATTTCTTCAATTCTCCCGTAACGCATGACTTAAATGAAATTAAAAATTCTTGTGATATAATCATCGCAAATAGGATTGTTGAAGAACTTAAGGATGTTGAACAAAAAGTATATACGAGAGACATTTTTGGGAGTAACTAACACATAATCAAAACCCTATAAAAAACTCATATGAGTGGGTTTGCTATAGGGTCATATATTTTTATCTTTTAAGGCCAATAAAAGAATGAACTTTCCATATCACCCCCCATAGTATCTTCCAATGATAACCCTTCTTATTATCAACACTTAAAGCTTGTATTCTCATAAACAAAATACCTTTTCCTTTATAAATATCCTTATTTCTCTTCGACAAAAGAATCAAGGAATCACTAAATCCTGCGCTTTTTGATACCCTCGCGGCACCATCTTCATGATCATGATGCATAATGTAAGTGCTTTGAGGTAACCTTAAAAACCCCCCATATTGATAAGAAAGCCTTAGCCAGGTATCCCAATCTTGAAGCCGTTTGACACTTTCATCAAAACCACCTATTTCTTTTAACCTATTGGTCAATGTAAAAACCTGATTTGATGCAACATTATGAAATAGCATATCTTTAAAATCAAAAGAAATATTTTTTTCATTTACTTTGTAAAAAGAACGCTTATTATCGTTTGGATAACTCTCAAAAAAATTAGCACATATGAAAGAATATTCGTCTCGCCAATTTTTTAAAAAAAGCGACACTCTATTTTGGCAAAACTCATCATCATCATCCAACCCAGTGATATATTTACCTTTGGCAGAAAAGATCCCAAGATTTCTAGTAGCACATGCACCTTTGTTTTCTCTGTTCCTGAAGTAGCGAATTCTATTATCTTTCTGAATTAGTGAGTTTACATATTCTTCTGTCTCATCTGTAGATGCATCATCACAAATCAATAGTTCAAAATTGGTGAAGTCTTGCTTTAGAACGGAGCTAATAGCTCTTTTCAATTCTCTCACTCTATTGCATGTTGAAATATATATACTCACCAAAGGTGGTTTAGAAAAGCCTTCCATATGTACTCCTTTTTTAAAAAAACTATTTTAAAATCTTATTTACAAATAAGGTTGACAAATGCAATTTTAGTATAATTCCTTTTTTAAAAAAATAATTAAAGAAGGTTAAAGATACTATCTCGGTAAGTAGGGTTGCAGTTGCGGCTCCAGTTAAACCATAAAAATTAATCAGTGGGATATTAATTACAAGGCTAAATAAAGCCACGCAAAGCATTTTTTTTGATAGAAAAGAATAACCCGACGATCTTGCTATAAACCTCGCAGATATGATTCCTAATGAAGATATCATAGTCGAGAATGAGAGTATCAATAACGGTTTGTAGGCATCGATAAAATCAATGCCATATAACTTACGAATAAAGTAATCACCAAAGATTGAAACAAATGAAATAATAATCAGACTAATGATTACTATCATAGCATTCAATTTCGATGCTAGTTTAATGGCCTTTAATTCATCTTTCTCTGAGAATATAGATGGCAAATTTGATGTTATCAAAGAAGTTAAGATAAATGACCAAGCTCCCGCAAGAGTAATGGATACAGAAAAAACACCAACACTAGGCCCACTGCTCATGAATCCTAATAAAATTATTGATAATCTTGCATATATAGCAACAGACAAAGTAGATATTACAAAAGAAAAACCAGACATTATCAAGTATTTTTTATATTTATTTCTATGCCTAGAACTCCCAACTTTCATGCTATTATGCCTTTTAAAAAAGTACAATCTAATTAAAAAAGGAATTAAACTCGCAAAAATTATTGGAATAGCTAAAAACTTAACATCCACATGAAAAAAAACAATAACCCATCGCAGAATCAAACTAACAATTAGACCAAAAATGTTTGCGATAGTATTCCTCATTGACTCCAGCTTAGCATCATAATACATACTAAAAACATCAATGGATGAAAAAAAACAAGATGCGAAGCAAGCTATGATAAAAATAAATCCGTTAACATCACCTGTTTTATGAGTAAAAAAAACAACAGGAATTGAAATTAATATATATATTAAGCCTCTCATTGGCAGGGTGGCTGTTATTAACTTAACTCCTGACTTATGATTTTTGCTTATTCTTTTGAAGATAATCACATCACTACCAAGCTGAGCAATAACCAATGTTATTTGAAATAAAGATGTAGCCAATGCAATCTGACCAAATATGGTTGTACCAACATATTTTGCTACATAAGATACAACAAATATTAATCCAAACATCGTAACTAGTTTTTCAGACATCATCCATATCGAATTTGTCAAAATTTTTCTATTCACAATACCACCTAACTCAAGACTTTAAAGTTTAATTATGCACCAAAAGAAGATGGATTAACAATAATTTAAATGTATGTTTTCATGTGGCATTTATTATAAATCAATCCCCCTCAACGACTTTTAAAATTTTTTATTTTTTACATCTTTAGTTTTTTGAGTAAAAAAACACATATTTTAACCCTTGCTATATAACCCTCCAAATTTACAGGTTAATAATCTTAATAGTAAGACAAAATCGATATAATGTGATTATGGTTTACCCCTGAAAAGGCTTCGACTTTATCACTCCTCAAGATGCTTTGTTGAATAAATCGAACTTTTGGCAGATATCAGGAACAGATCATCACATTCCCTATCCTGCAGTGGTATCACGTGGCAAAAAACGTTCAAAATCACCAACTTGGCCACCTACAACAAGACGCTCGGCAATCGAGGCTCAACGACATTCTGGTTTGATGAGGCGGTCATTAAGGCGCTTATCCCGCCACGAACGCGCGCCGGTTACTGGCCGGTGGAGTAGTTGCCTCGATACGCTCCTCGTTCAAAGCTGCCTGTCATACCTGTTTAAGAAACAGGCTTAACGGACAATAACTTCCGATCTCCAAACATGCCCTAAAATAAAGAACCGATAATAGGTTTTTTTATGGTGCATACAACCATATTAAACAATTTATGCCCCCCGAATGATCAAATAAAATACAAAATCATACTTCAGGATAATTAATGCAATTCACACTTCACATGCTCGTCACCGCCTTAAGCCACAACACGACAGCAGACGGCGTTTTTTCTTCTCTAGAGATGCAGATGAAAGCACAGGGAAAAGAAAATCCAGCTCAGAAAATCACTCGCCAGCAGATCGTGAGTGACACCAACATGGCGCTCGATTTTTTTCTTAAAGCACGCATTATCGACCGCGCGGTGGAAGAAACATCGAAAACGCGCGAAGAGCTTGAAACCCTGCTCAACGATATAGAAAACTACTTGGTTTAACGCCGAATCGCGACAAGGGTGTGCAGGTATTCATCTGCCTGTCTAAAAGGAATTACCCCTTGTTTACATCTCTTCCTATCACCTATTTACCATAACATCCGTTATCCACACCGCCTGAACGGCCCTCGGGGCCGTTTTAAGCCCTAACCCTCAAAAGAACACGTCACACCCCCTGAAAACCACCCAAAACGCTGCAGATGAGTTTTACGTGGGTGAATCGTTATGCACGCAAACCGGCGGCGAGAGATTTGGCGGCTAAAATGGGCCGGACGGGTTAAAAGGATCACTTTGGGACCGTGGTCCCAATCGGGGAAATAGGGGCAGCTGGGACCACGGTCCCACGCCAAAAAAGCAATACAATGTCATACGTTGTACCCACAATATGGCTGTACACCGTATTGCTCATGTATATACGGTGTATGTACAAAATCGTATATACCCCCCGCATTCCGTTGGGACCACGGTCCCAAATATTAAGTTACGTTAGGAATTGGGACCGCGGTCCCAATCCTGAAACGGTGACCGGACGTGAAAATTTTTTTCGCGGTCGGCCACCGTTGGGCAAGCGCAGCGCGGCAGTGAAATAGGAGAACATCACAATGAAAAAAGACACATCATCCCTCTATCCCACAGGCAAAAAACTAACAACACATGCCGAACTGCACGCCCGCTGGATGAAAGATCCGGAATACCGGAAAGCCTATGAAGAAGAAACCGAACGCGAACGGCTCGCGGAGGAGGCGAAAAAGAAAAAGGGTGTCTGACGGGTTTCAAAGGGGCACCCTTTGGCGCGCACGATGTGACAGAACGCCGCAGGCGGTTTGTAAACATCGGTAACGTGCCTCTGACCTATTCGTGCCAATAGGAGCAATTGCACTAAATTGCATTAAGTTGCACTAACGCCTCTCGAAGCCCGCTATCCCTTCTTCCGATTGCACTGAGTTGCACTAAATCACTCAAATGAGCATCCCCATTTCCTGTGGACTCAATCGGGTGTCGGAGGTTGCCCTGACGATGCGTGTTGGATGCCGGCACGACGTGGCGGTACTCCAAACACACATCCTGTCCTGCGAAAAAAACGAAAGCCGGAGCCGCATAAGAAACCGGTGTGGCCGTGCCTGGGAAAGTGAATGGATGACATGACGCTTCCTAGTCTTGACAGACTTCGCTAGTCAAGACTGCGGCGAGCGTTGCGGAGCGAAGAAGGCTGGATGAAGGTAAGCGGAAGGCAGGGGTACGAAAAAAAGGATGCGCCGATGGCGTTTTTCCATAGGCTTCGCCCTCCTGACGAGCCTCACAGAAATCGGATGATTTCCGGCGCTCAAATCAGAAATGGTCGGACTGGAAAATCAGGGAGTAAGCGGTGCTCAGCAGTAAACAGTAGACAGCACTGCATGACATACTCTCATTAACTCCATGAGAAGCCCGTGACGGGCTTTTCTTGTCTCAGGGGTAGGGTTATCGTAATAATTAGTGAAAAACGCCTGGGCTGCCATTTACCCCTATTACCTGCTAGAGCCGAGAGCGTAGCGAACTGAATTTTACAAAAAGAATAGCGATTCAGTCGTCTGATGGTCGGAGACAAAAAGAATATTCTGCGACGTGCCCGAGCTTGCGAGGGAGCTATCAAGGTGTTTGGCCTTTTAGGTCTGTTTTGAAGAGGAGCAAACAGCGTTTGCGACATCCTTTTATCATACTGAATCAGTGACTCATAGGTTCAGTTATCCACAAGGCTGGGATCTATTCTTTTTATCTTTTCTATTCTTTCTTTATTCTGATGTTTTTAATTTATTGATTTTACTAAAAAAAAAACCAAAAAGGTGTAGCAAAAATCATAATGGGTGTAGCAAAAATCATAAAAACGGACACAAAGGTGTAGCAAAAATCATGGTACTCACAGCACAATAAGTAAGGTGTAGTTGACAAAAAAGGCTACACCTTTAGTATCTGGTGTAGTCTTGAATTTCACCTACACCAAGCGAGAAAAAATGTCTGAGTTAGTGGTTTTTAAAGCAAATGAATTAGCTATGAGTCGCTATGACTTAACCGAACATGAGACAAAACTAATTTTGTGCTGTGTGGCATTGCTCAATCCAACCATTAAAAATCCTACAAGGGCAGATAGAACAATCACTTTCACCTATCAGCAATACGCTAAGATGATGGGTTTAACCGCTGACAATGCTTACCATCGATTAAACGGTGCCACCAGTGAACTAATGACGCGTACCGTAGAGATAATCTATCCTACAGGGGATGTCTCTAAGCGAATATTCCAATGGGTTAACTTGGCTGAGTTTAATCGTCGTACACAATCGTTAAGCTTGGTTTTTAGTGAAGATGTACTACCCTATCTATTTCAAATAAAAAGATTTATTAAATATAACCTTGAGCATGTTAAGTCTTTTGAAAATAAATACTCCATGCGCATATACGAATGGCTCCTAAAAGAGTTAATGCAAAGAAAAACACACAAGGCAAATATAGAAGTCAGTATAATAAATTTTAAATTCATGTTGATGCTAGAAAAAAATTATCCTGCATTTAAAGAGCTTAATCGCTGGGTGTTAAAAGCAGCGATTAAAGATCTAAACAACTACAGCAACATGAAACTATCTATTGATAAACGAGGCCGCCCTACTGACACATTAATTTTCCAATGTGAGCTTGATAAGCAAGTTGCTCTTGCCACTGAACTTGCGAAAGACCAAAAAGAGAGTACCACGGACACATTTCCGAATATTCAAGAAAGCATAAAGTTAGAAACGCGCATACATGAAGGACTCAAAAAGATACTACATAGCGATCTAACAGCCAAAGTTCAGCTAACTAGCTTTGAAATAAAATTTCTTCACGATATGCAAAGTAAGCATGATCTTAACGGATCTTTTTCTTGGCTAACACTAAAGCAACGTACCACTCTGGAAAAAATATTAGCGAAATACGGACAAATTTGAGGTAGTCATGGCTCTGGTATCAATAACTGAGGCGGCAAGATTAACAGGTAAGAGTCGCAGGACAATACAACGGCACATCGCGACAGGAAGGCTCTCGAAGTCACACGGTGACGCGACAGAAAAATCAATTGAAACCTCAGAATTAATAAGGTGTTATGGTGAGATAAAGCAGAACATTGACACACTAAGTTATGACACGAGACTCGTAACAATGTCACACGCTGGCACCTTGAAAATTGACAAAATTGAAGCAGAAATAGAGCTATTAAAACAGAAAGTAGACTTATTGAAGCAGCGACTTCAAGACAAAGACGCACACATAGATAGTCTGAAACAAGCCATGCTGTTAATCGAATCCAAGCTGCCGGCAACACCAGAGCCGGTCGCGCAGCCAATGATGAAAAAATTATGGCAATTCTGGAAAAAATAGCGGTTTCAGCCCGTTTGCAGGCTGAAACCAGAACCACCATTCTGATAAAAAACCTGCAACACGAAAACAGCTCGATTTCGGAGTAGCAAACCCGCGCTTTTGCGCGTCCCGGAGGATTTTTGCGGTGAGTTCCTGTGCAGCAGTGCGTCTAAGCCGTTATTCTGTAAAATATCCAGTACAATAGTAATCACTAATAAATGTTATTCCATTTCCCTCGAGATAAGATCGAAATGATTTTTTTAATTATTTGTTCTTTCGTTGTAGGTATCTTTATAATTAAATTATAATCAATATTATTCATGGATACTCTATCGTCATTTAGATTTTTATAGTTTACAATCCTATCCATCCACGATTGTTTGAAATCATCTACTACATCCTCCTTGTGTATCATCTCATCTTTATTTAATCGTGTAGTCCATGAGTTCCTGACTTCATGAGAAAAGAAATTCGTCTCTTTTTTTACATCTGATCTAATTATTAGTCTTTTATCAATTTGTTCGGGATATCTATACTGGAAATGCTTTAATCTAATATAATCATGAAATACCAATGCAGACCAATTTAATTTTGGCCATTGTTCATCACTTTTCCATTCTTTATTTAAATGCCTCACAAATCTTATTTCTGCATCATTGCAAAGATAATAATGCATGGTGTCAACACACTGCCCATTGAGATAATCACTTCCATTTTCATGGAATTTTTTTAAATCAACATCCGTAAAATAATATTGATTTTTTGCTGCCTTAACGTAGTGATATTTTTTATCGACCCCGCTCAAAAAAAACCTTGGGTTATCTATATAAAACTCATCAGAGTCTAGCCTGCACCACCAATCATCCTGGCATGCCATATGTTTATATTTATCATAAATTAAACTTCGGATACCATCATGGAATGAATTATTTATTTGTCCATATACTTCAACATTCTCTAGATTTTTTAGCTTATTACAAATTAAATCCCAAGTTCCATCCGTACTCATATGATCAGCAATAAAAATCTTGTCAGCCTATGCAAGAGCACTAATGATATTCCTCTCAATTATATCGACTTCATTTTTCACAAGGCAAATTGCAAAAATCTTCATGAATAAACTCCTTTATTAAAAAATAATGTTATCATAAAAAAGAAATTTTGAAAAATTTTATGATGATTAATAGCTCAATATTTAATGCGTTTGATATTTCACCAGCACATGAGTATGTTAATATTATTTTCCCATGATAGCATCTATGACGGGTGCTCGCGGAAAAAGCTTTTAAATGATATAATCATAATCTTCTTAAACTTATAGCATGCAAAGGATTAATTATGAAAATCACCATTGTTGGAATAGGGTATGTGGGATTATCCAATGGTATTTTATTATCGCAACATAATGAAGTTGTTGCTCTTGATATTTCAAAGGAGAAAGTTGACAAAATAAATAATAAAGAATCGCCAATTATTGACAATGAAATAAGTTTGTTTCTTTTAGAAAAAAAAATAAACTTTACTGCAACAACTAATAAATCAATTGCTTATCAAGATTCGGATTTCATAATTATTGCAACCCCAACTGA